>NZ_JACDWW010000058.1:0-382 GCF_016464145.1 Marinobacter sp. bablab_jr008 | reverse complement strand
TCGGCAGCGCTGTGTTCATGCATCAGGGCGTAGGCGGGGTTCTTGAAGGTGTAGTCCTTCATGGCCACAGTGGCGGCTTTGACCCGTTCTTCGTAGGCAAACTGGAACACGCAGGCCTGCTTGGTGCTGCCACCGGCTTTGGTGTTGCAGGTAACCGGGTCCAGTTTCGGGGCGTCGCCGTGGTGGTCGGCAAGAATCAGTGCCGGTTGTTCTTCGCCATCCACGCTGCCGTGCTGGTAGCGGTAGTGCCAGCCTTCTTCGGCTGCCAGGCGTTCCAGGAACTGCAGGTCGGTTTCCCGGTGCTGGACGCAGTATTCCCGTTCTTCCGGTGGGCGTTTGAAGTCGAAGATGGAATCCACAATGCCCCGCTCTTCGAGCAGGG
>NZ_JACDWW010000057.1:0-1038 GCF_016464145.1 Marinobacter sp. bablab_jr008 | reverse complement strand
TCGGCCCGGTTGCGCCAGCGATTTGATGAAGACGCTCAAGGCCTGACACCCCTGCTGGACGATGCCAGCGTCGAGTTTCTTCAGTCCGTCGAAGCTCCGGTGTCACCTCTGGCGATGGGCCACGTTGCGCTGGATATGGATGTCTTTCCCATGGACAACAGCCAGACCCGCAAAGAGGGTGTCAGCTACACCTACAAGGGCTACGACGGTTATGCACCGCTGGCCGCCTACCTGGGGCAGGAAGGCTGGTGCCTGGGTTGCGAGCTGCGCCCGGGCAGCCAGCACGCCAACAAGGGATTTCTCGACACCCTCAAACGGGTGTTACCCCGGGCTCGATCACTGACGGATAAGCCCATTTTGTTGCGCCTGGACAGTGCGCATGATGCCCGTGCCAATCGCGATTTCCTGCGCGAGCAGGACCAGGTCGACTTCCTGATCAAGTGGAATCCGCGCAAGGAGGATCCACTCGTCTGGGCGGACAAGGCTCAGGCCCGGAAAGCCTGGTCACTGGAGCGCGACGGCAAAATGGAGGCGGTTTTGTCAGAAGCGGTGTCGGACGAGCCCGGTCTGCGTCGCATCGTGAAGGTCACCGTTCGCACCAGCGATGCCGAGGGCCAGCTGTATCTCGAACCAGAAGTCAGCCTCGAAGGCTGGGTGACCTCTTTACCAGCCGAGGTGGCCAATGAGCAACAAGTCATGGCGCTTTACAGCGATCACGCCACCAGTGAGCAGTTCCACAGCGAGTTCAAGACCGACCTGGACCTGGAACGACTTCCGTCCGGGAAATTCGACACCAACAATCTGGTCATGGCCTTCGCCACCATGGGTTACAACGTGCTGCGCTGGATGGGCCTGAGACTGACCGGCCCGGATGCACCGGTTCGCCATCCGGCCAAACGTCGCCGCCTGAGAACCGTGATGCAGGAAATCATGACCATGGCCTGCCGCCTGGTGCACAGTGGCCGGCAGTGGATCCTGCGATTTGGCCGGCACTGCCCAGGCTTTGCGGTTTACCGCGATCTTTATCGGGGCCTTGCT
>NZ_JACDWW010000056.1:0-8927 GCF_016464145.1 Marinobacter sp. bablab_jr008 | reverse complement strand
TGCGGAGCAAACCAGGATCGCGCCGTCCATCTGTGCCGCACCAGTGATCATGTTCTTCACATAGTCAGCGTGGCCCGGGCAGTCTACGTGGGCGTAGTGACGGGTCGGAGAATCGTACTCTACGTGAGAGGTCGCGATGGTAATACCACGCGCACGCTCTTCCGGTGCGTTATCGATCTGATCGAAAGCACGGCTCTCGCCAGTACCCCAAACTTCGTGACATACACGAGTCAGGGCGGCTGTCAGAGTGGTCTTACCATGGTCAACGTGACCGATGGTGCCCACGTTTACGTGCGGCTTGTTACGCTCAAACTTTGCTTTAGACATTTCGACCAATCTCCCTAATCAACCAGGATCGCAACGTTGACCGGATAAAAAATGGAGCTCATGACCGGAATTGAACCGGTGACCTCATCCTTACCAAGGATGTGCTCTACCGACTGAGCTACATGAGCATTGAAACCAAATTGGAGCGGGCAGCGGGAATCGAACCCGCGTCATCAGCTTGGAAGGCTGAGGTAATAGCCACTATACGATGCCCGCGAGCAATTAGTGGTGGAGGGGGCAGGATTCGAACCTGCGAAGCTTTCGCGTCAGATTTACAGTCTGATCCCTTTGGCCACTCGGGAACCCCTCCCGAACAAATCCGCAAAAGCGAACCTGCTTAAAACTTAAAGTGGAGCTGGCGGACGGAATCGAACCCCCGACCTGCTGATTACAAGTCAGCTGCTCTACCAACTGAGCTACGCCAGCTCACATTCGCCTGTTCAGCGAGGGCGGTATACTACGGATTTTTTTCCGGCCTTGCAACACCTTCACAAGCATTGCTTTCAACGAAATCGAACTCGTAACCGGTTTTCGCTTCAACCGCTTGAACCCATTCACTTTCTGCCATGGATTCAACCTCAAAAACGAGCGCGTATCCTAAACGATTTCGAGGGAACTTGGCCAGCACTACATTCAGATTTGCCTGTTTTTTTTCTGCCATTACCGATTGCGCAGCCTCAAGGGATTCGAACAGTCCCAGGGAAATGGCGTTACGGTACTCTCCACGGGAAACAATGTACGATTCCACGCCCTGAAGATAGAGCTCACGGAACTGGGCTCGCGCTACTTCCGGCGGCTGCGGAGGAATCAATACCCAGTGCAGAGGCGGTAACTCCTTCTCAACCTCAACAATGCCGGCTTTATACTTGAGCCCGGCCGCCACGCTCTCGGCGTCATCCCTCGCATCAAACATTCCGAGCGTTATCCGTAGACAACCCTCTTCCCGGGAGGGGCTCTCCATGGTGTCAGAAACCACTTTCAGGCTGGAGACACGAGGCAGGGTTCCGGATGAAACGCCAACATACCGGGATGGCTCGATCCAGGCCGGCACAAACCAAACGGCCAGATTGAGAGCTGCCAACAGAAACGCCAGCCACTTCATCACAGAACGCCCGCGCTGGCGATTCGCTCAAGACCGTCAAGCACCATACCCTCAATTACGTTAGCCTCAAGACCAAGGGCCTGCAAACGCCGGGCATCGCCACCGGTCAGGTAGATCGCAGAGAGTCCAAAGGCTTTTGCATCTCGATGAATCCTCTGGACAAGGGCCTCGGAGAGCCAGGCCAGACCATGGTTAACGCATTCGCCGGTCGATTGTCCCGGGCGGGTGTCGAGTTGCTCACTCTGCTCAAATCCAATTCGTGCCGCATCCACTTTCAGACTACGGCGCATCATCTGGAGCCCTGGAAGAATGTAGCCACCGAGGTGTCGCCCGCCGGCATTTACATAGTCGACGGTGACGGCGCTACCGGCATCGACAACGGCGAAAGAAGCCTTACACCTGCCCCAACCAGCCAGCATGGCATGCCATCGATCAGCCCCCATGCGCGACACATCCCCATAGGAATTATACAGGCCATCGCGCGTCGACTCAGCCCAGCAATATTCAACAGGCACCTTGGCCCGGGCAAGCAACAGTTCATGAAGTTGCGCGCGGGCGCTTTCCGAGGCCACCGTCGACACCAGAATTCTGTCAATGTCAGACCAGTAGCCTGAAAGTCCGATCAGGGGCTCAGCATCTGCCATGACCGCTGCCCCTTCAAGAGGGCCACCTGTTCCAGCCAGTCGCCATTTCAGGCGGGTATTACCAGCGTCAATCAACAGAATCATTCAGACACCCGCAAACTGATATCGCCCGCCCGCACCGGTATTTCGCCCTCTGCTGTTTTCAGGAGGTAGTTCCCGGTTTCGTCGATACCGCCTCCCACGCCCTTTAATTCACCGTCACGGGTGACGAGGGGCAGGCCGTTAAAGATATCACGGCGCTGCCAGCGCTCCCGGAATTGCCGGAAGCCGCCAGCCTCAAATTCTGTCACTGCTGCCAGAATGTGAGTAATCATCCCGGCAGCGAGTTGGTTGCGAACCCAGGCCTGGTCTGGCCAACGCTTGTCCAGGCTCGTCCAGGGCTGATCAACGTCTTCAGCTTGAGTCATATGCACGTTGATACCGATTCCTGCGATCACCTGAACACAACCTTCCTGGAGTTCGCCCTGGATTTCTACCAGGATCCCACCAAATTTCTGGCCCCGGGCAAACAGGTCATTGGGCCACTTGAGCCCTATCTCACCGCCCCCTACCTGCTCAATGGCATTGGCGACGGCAACGCCCAGGGCCAGACTGAGGCCATCCAGGGCAGAGAACCCACCTTTTATCGACAACCCAAGGCTCAGGTAGAGGTTCTGGCCCTTGGGGCTGAGCCAGTTCCGACCTCTTCGACCACGGCCGGACGTCTGGCAGTCAGATAACACCACTGGGAGTGGCGCCGACGTCAGTAGGCGAGCAACCTCGGCGTTGGTGGAATCCACTTCATCCAGAACAGTGAGCTGTATCCGCTCTCGAACCGAAGGATTGAGCTGACCAAGAATGATGTCACGGTCGAGCAGGTCCAGTGCGGACACCAACTGGTAACCCTGCCCGCGAATGGTCCGTATGTCAGTTCCGTCGGCAATAGCCTTGCGGATATGCTTCCACACCGCCGTCCGGGAAACGCCCAGCTTCTGGGCCAGCGACTCACCGGAATGGATTTCACGATCACTGAGCAGGGACAGCAATGCATTGGATTTCATCAATGAGCTTCCAGACGGGGAATGAACAAGCCCGGATTAAACAACAGGAGGGGATTGAAAAGCAAAGGGACAGCACTGGCCTTACCCCTTACCGGTCGCGACGTCAGGGGATAGGTGTCGCGGTCAGGTTTGCGCGAATATTCACATTCTGGAGCACGGCGCCGAACACGGCGGTCTGGGCGCCACCCACAGGATGGACAAGATCGATATTATTTATGGTCAATTCCTTGAAACGGGTTTCCGCCTTGACCGCGAATCCCAGTGGACGATTCAGGCGATCAGCCTCCGAAGGAGAGGACACATACCGATAACCCTGGGGGGCCGAGGCATCCATAATCTTTTCGTCACCACGGGCGCCATTCACCCCCAGCGAGTCCGCTCCATTTTCTTTCTTCACGACACGGGTCTGGTAAACGTCAACGGATAGATCAGTTTGAATACCGTAGGTGTTGTCGTCGACGCCATCACCATCGAAATCACCACCGTCACTCGTGTATATGTTGTCCAGAACCAGGCGGGTTCCGGAACCATTCACGGCCTGCCCCTGGCCATCGACGGTCCGATTGGTTTCCCACAACAGCGAATTCCGCTTCTCGTTGCTCTGAGCACGGGCGAGGATGTTCTTCATCTCGATCGTGACACCTTCGTCGCCCCGCATTTCCCACTCACCGCCCGATGCCGAACAGGCCGAGGCCGAAGCACCAGCGCCACCCACACAGACGTTGCCGGCACCGCCAGGCTTGATCAACGTCGTGCTCCCCTGTTCAAAACGCTGGATCTTCAAACGCCCAAGGCTCTCTCCATCGACACCATTACCGATCCGGACATTGCCGATATCCATGGTGCTCCAGGACTCTTCCGTTGCCAGCGCCAATCCTTCATCGGTGACATCCAGAGTCATGTTACGAACATGACCATCATAGGTCATATCGGTCAGCCAGAGACCTTTCTGGGGCTGCTCACCGTTACCTTCGTCATAGGGAGCGGCAATCACTGCAGCACGACCGTCACGAATGTGAATATCCGAATTAATCGTCAGGCCCTCACCGGAAGCGCCACCGGCTCCGAGCGTCATATGGCCGTCCAGCGTAAAGTCGTAGGCGGGATAGATGCCGAGCGCCAACAACAACTCTGTGCCACCCTGCAATGGCGCGTCATCACTGCCAACGCGCATACCATTAATTCGGTAACCGGCCTCAAGCCCCTCGAAACCAATACGCAAACCGTCATAGAATCGGGTTCCACCCTGGACACCGTCACGGGTGACATTTACGGTGATATCGCCCTGCCCCCAGGACTGAAGCCCACTGATAATCACCCTGTTGCCGTCCTCGGTATAGCTCAGATCAGAAAGCCGGAGGCTCCACTGAGCAGCCAGTCTCAAACCCTGGGCACCGGCATCGGCATGGCCTCCGCCCTGCAGATAGAGCGCATTGGTGTAGTTGCGACCACCAAATACCTGGTCTTCCAACAGAAAGCTCAGGTTGAAGGCACCAAAGCTCTTACCAGCAGCGCCAATCTCAATGGCTCCGACCTCAAACTCGCCTTCCATTCGCCCAAGCGTTAAACCCACTGCCGGACGGCCCCGCCAGTCCTGATCCACATCCAGGCGCAGATCCTGAATACGGTAGGCGCCAGTGATGTCTCTCAAGGCGAGGGAATGACCATCATCGTGATAGAGGAAAGACGCGCTATGAATGGTTGTCTCGTTATCAAACCTCAAACCCTCCCCTGCGCGGCCTCCTGCGGATATACCGGTCGTTGAGGACAGTTCGTACTGGCCAGAGAGACCGCCATAGCTGGGCAGCAGGTCACCGTTACCATTGGTGCTACGGCCATATATCGCAGGATCGCTGGAATATCGAATAGCACCGACCTGCCAGCTACCAGTCACTCTGGGAGCCGTCAGTTCCAGGGTCTGGCCCACCCTTTCCAGAGTTACCCCCAAGGCCTCAACGGACATCGTAATATCGTCCAGAAACACCGAATTGCCGTTGGTTCTGTAGCCCAGGCGGCCGCCCGTCATGGTGTACGCGGAATCAAATTCATAGCCATCTCCACCAGCGGTCTGTTGGCGCAGGGTCAAGGTGCCTTGAAGGCTATGGTCAAAGAAAATACCCCCCATGCTGACACCCGGCGCGCCGGCCAGCCTAATGTCCGAGAATTCTACCCGCCGATCTTCCACCAGGTATTCAAGATTCAACGCGGCATCGCTGCCAATGTCGATTCTGGTTCGGTGAAATGCGCCCTGCCCGGGCACCTCGGAGGAACCCACACGCATACCTTCCAGATGGACGCCCTTTCCATCGTCGTAATAGGAAAGCTTGTCTGCGGTCATGGTCAGGTCAGTTTCGATGGTAATCCCGCTCTGGCCTCGTATCTCAGACAGCGCCCGGTCATCAAGGCTCTGGAGATCTGCAGCGGTTATCATCGAATAGCTGCCCAGGCCCAGGACGACCGTACTCAGGGGCAGGATTCCGGAAAGCTTACGAGTCATGATGCCTCCTGGCTAAGGGGTTCCATCCGGAAAAACCAGAAGGTTACCCTGCATGATCACGTCCCCCTGCATTTCCACCGCAAAGATGTCGGTTTGCTGAAAGCCGGGGTCAGTTGGTCGTGGCGTGCTACTGGAAGCGATTTTGAACTGTACGTCAGAAAACCGGACAACATTTGGCAAGCCCAGCTCAATCACATCACGGTCAAAGAGTGCACCATCCCCCCCAAAGCCGGAATCGATCGAACGCACCCTCAGGGTCAGACCCTCAAAGGCGAACATCCCTCGAATTTCGTCCAGTACCATCCATCCGCCATCCTGCTTCAGCCGATAGGCAAAGCGAGCACCGCATTTCTTATCTGCCTCATCACACCGGCCAAAGTAATTGTTCTGAACCGGACCTCCCATTTCGTTGATGCTGATGTCGCCAGACAGATAGATCCCCCCCTGGCCGGAGACATCAGCCAGGGCGTCGTCCCCGAGCGGCGACATCTCGGAATACGCCAAGGCGGGAAGCAGGGCCGCAAAGAGCAGGCAAAACCGGGTAGCTGAACAACAAGTCAGAAGGATCATGGCGCCAAGTCCTTGGTTCTGATTTCCAGGTGCTGAATGAGCATTCCTTCGATGCGGGCGGAGCCAAAATCCCGGTCACCAACACCAAAGTTGCCAATCCGGAGATTGCTCCGGTATTCCGGATTGGTGTAATAGGCTTCATAGAAGTCCCAGGTTGCGGTATCGCTGCCATCCCGAAGCCCGTTTGCGGTAATCTGCCCGGGTGCCGGCGCAGCGATAGCATCTACCTCCAGCACGAAATTGCCCGTACCGTCGACATCAAAAAACACTGGCTGGAGCTCGTTACCGATCGCCAGTTGAAGGACAAAATCGGACATGGTGATGCGGGAGCCACACTCGCTGCCATCCTGGGTGCATGCGTTGATGGTTAACTCCGGAGAGTAGAAGTTCAGCTTGAACTGGCCGGCCATTTGCTGGCGAGCGTCATCGCCCCAGAGGCGCAGGTAACTCCCGTCAATCACGGCACTTTTCGCATGTATGTTCAGGTTGGCAGAGCGATCGTCACCCACGGCGACATTCATCTGCATCCCCATATCCGCTCGCTCGCCAATCCAGGATTCAGTCGCGGGGCGGCTTGAACAGGTACCGCTGCCAGCAGCCGCAGAGCCACCCAGGCAATCGTAACCCTCGGCCGCGCTGAGCATCGCAGGAGCGGCGATTTCTAACACCGCCTTATCACGGACCCCAACAGTATTGCCATCCACCACATCAATTCGCCAGGGATGCAGCAGACGGCCCAGGTTAACCGGAGTCAGATTCTGGCCGTAACCGGAATTCGCACCCGCGATATACAAGTGATTCACCGTAATATCGACGTCTTGACCATCTGTGCTTTTGATACCCGTGATTCGGAATATACGGGCCTGATTGCCATTGGCATCTGGCGCATCGGTTCCATGGGAGAAGGTAAAGTTATCGAGAACCAGGCCTATGCCGACGCCATCAATCTCGGACATCTCTGACTCATTAAGAGTCACCATCTCTGCCTGGAGGGGCAAAGACCACAAGAGCACTAACGGCAACATTGCAGTGCAGGGGAAGTTGCAGAACCCGAACCCGCTCATCAGAACAGCCCCCTACCACGGTCTATGTACTCAGTCCGATAACGGTCCGTGCCGTACAACGCCTCATTCAGGTTTACCTCGGTGGCGCCATTGGGGATATTGAAGAATGCACCGGACGTCGCCCGAATAAAGTCCTCAACCGTGATGTCGGTTTTCTTGACGTCCTTGAGCCAATCCAGATCTTTGGTCTGAAACGAAATAAACGCGCCATCGGCGGGACCGGTAATTCGCCGCTCACCATTGACCTCCTCAACCTGGCCAATCGGGAAACTGTTGTAAATATCCAGATCAAAGCAGGAGTCTATGCCCAGCACCATGCAATCCTGGGCATAGACATAGATGTCACCAGCACCACAGCTGAAGAAGGAACAATCCGGCACCTCAATCTCCGAACTGGATCCCCAGCCAATCAGGTTCTTCAGAGACCAGCGGGTGAATCCGGCGGCACCTTCAAGAACGAACTTTTCCCCGTTCGGAATACCGATATACTCCGCACGAATGGGATCAAGCTCGCCAATGCGCGGGTCATCTTCCGCTCCATAGACCAGCTGCGCCTTGGTGGCGAGCGGACTGCCTGATTCGAGCAAAGGGGTGAGCAGTACAATCAACTGATCGAAGAAATTGCCGGTGGAGTTAGCCTCCCGCAACCCTTCACCCCGATCGATGATGTCGACATTGACGTTACCCGTCAGCGTTTCGATCTTGCCGGAAAGAATGCCCATGGACTCGCCAAAGCCAAGACGAACACCTACCACCTCATTGGTGGTCTCATCAAAGGCAAACTCAAAGAACGGGCTATCGATCATGAACGGAACAATCTCATTCTCGCCATAGGCTGAGCCATCGGGGCGATATTGTCGCGGAGCATCAGGGTTCTTGCTGTAGTAGGCCTGGTTATTGATGTACCCGAGCGCAAAATCGCGGATCAGTACATCGGAAGAACCCTGCTTCTCACCCGCTCGCTCATATCGCCCCATCTCGAGAACATCAACATTGGTCTGAATTTCGATATCCATACCGAGATTGACACGGGTATAGGAGGTATTTTCGTTGGGATCGGGATGGTACTGGCGGTCTATGGAGACAAAGGCCTGACCTGTCACCTCGGACAACTGGGCGTCGGAAATAGGCTGCAAATCCGCCTGGGCAGCCGAAGACAGCGCTATGGACAGCGCGAGGAATAGTCTTGTACGTGTACTCATAGCCATACCTGCCCGCCGTTTGTTGTTATTGACGGCAATGATCGAATGACTGATGAGTGTCTCTGAAGCTGGCTTTGTAGTTTTTTCTTCGCCAGTCTTAAACGAATGTTAACGTTATTTATCGGGTGTAACTGTGCGGCTGGTCACAAGGGGGTCTGATGACCTACATTGCTCGCGCTGGCGCGCTCGGCCCTTCGGGCCCGCCGTCGCTGCGCTCCCGCGTCCTGCGCTTGCCGTTGGCAAGCTTGTCACATGGGGGCCGTTGTAGTGCAGAGGAGAGCCTCGATCCAAAATAAAAAAGCCCCGGCAGCAATTGCTGTCGGGGCTGTTTTATTTAGGAGCCTGACGATGACCTACTCTCACATGGGCAACGCCACACTACCATCGGCGCAGGTCTGTTTCACTTCTGAGTTCGGGATGGGATCAGGTGGTTCCAGACCGCTATGGTCGTCAGGCAAAACGGTTGATCACTGGGGGACGA
>NZ_JACDWW010000055.1:0-319 GCF_016464145.1 Marinobacter sp. bablab_jr008 | reverse complement strand
TTGACCCGTCCTGAATAAGGTTTACACCTTCTCACTGGAAATTGTGGAGGGTGTTATGAACACGAAGAGGCGGAGGAGTCAGCGAGATTATTCCCTGGCCTTTAAATTGGCGGTGGTAGGCCAGGTTGAAAAAGGCGAGATGACTTACAAGCAAGCCCAGGAACGATATGGTATCCAAGGACGCTCGACGGTGCTAACGTGGTTACGTAAGCATGGTCAGCAGGATTGGAGCCCGGCGGCCATGCTCTTGGTACGCAAGGGGGCTGCGATGAACAAATCGGATCTTCCACTTACACCAGAGCAGCGCATCAAAGAGCTG